>NZ_VSJH01000016.1:0-35272 GCF_008124495.1 Pseudomonas sp. CK-NBRI-02
GCACTGCTGCCATCGCTGTCGGTCGCAACGACGGTAAAGCTTTCGCTCACACTGTTGGCGCCATCGGCGTTCGGGTGCGCCTCATTGTCGGTCAGGGTGTAGCTGTAGCTAACGACGCCGGTGGCCGGGTTGTAGCCGGTCACGGTCAGGGTATTGCCCAGCGGTGTGGTGATCGATTGCGGGAAGCCCGCCACCACCCCGCCATTGACCAGGGTGATTCCCCCAACGACCAGCGTTTGCAGGCCATCGGCTGCTGTGACGGTAAAGGTCCCGCTTTGCGTCAATGCCGAGGCATCGGGGGCACTGCCGTCGTCCAGGTGCTTCTCGTGAACGGTGAGCTCGCCCCCTTTTACAGCCAGCCCATCGAGGGTAACCGGGTCGTTGAGGTTGGTGACATTGAGCACCAGCGTCGCCGTGCTACTGTCCCCGTCCGCGTCGGTCAAGGTGTAGGTGAAGTGTTCCACGCCCGAGCCGCCACCGTGCAGGTTGATGAAGTCCGGGTCGTTGGTGTTCAGCGTGTAGGTGTAGGACCCGTCCGCCGCCAGCACCAAGGTGCCATAGGTGCCGACATAGGTACCGGCGGTGATCGGCCCGGATGGCACACGGTCGGCCCCCTGCACATCGTTGCTCAGCACATTGCCGGTCAAGGTGGTCTGCTGCTCGGTCGCCACCGTGGGGTTGCTGTCGTCCAGGGCTTTGGGCGCGTCGTCGACAATGTTCACGTCGATGCTACCGCTAGCACTGCTGCCATCGCTGTCGGTCGCAACGACGGTAAAGCTTTCGCTCACACTGTTGGTGCCATCGGCGTTCGGGTGCGCCTCATTGTCGGTCAGGGTGTAGCTGTAGCTGACGACGCCGGTGGCCGGGTTGTAGCCGGTCACGGTCAGGGTATTGCCCAGCGGTGTGGTGATCGATTGCGGGAAGCCCGCCACCACCCCGCCATTGACCAGGGTGATTCCCCCAACGACCAGCGTTTGCAGGCCATCGGCTGCTGTGACGGTAAAGGTCCCGCTTTGCGTCAATGCCGAGGCATCGGGGGCACTGCCGTCGGCCAAGTGCTTCTCGTGAACGGTGAGCTCGCCCCCTTTTACAGCCAGCCCATCGAGGGTAACCGGGTCGTTGAGGTTGGTGACATTGAGCACCAGCGTCGCCGTGCTGCTGTCCCCGTCCGCGTCGGTCAAGGTGTAGGTGAAGTGCTCCACGCCCGAGCCGCCACCGTGCAGGTTGATGAAGTCCGGGTCGTTGGTGTTCAGCGTGTAGGTGTAGGACCCGTCCGCCGCCAGCACCAAGGTGCCATAGGTGCCGACATAGGTACCGGCGGTGATCGGCCCGGATGGCACACGGTCGGCCCCCTGCACATCGTTGCTCAGCACATTGCCGGTCAAGGTGGTCTGCTGCTCGGTCGCCACCGTGGGGTTGCTGTCGTCCAGGGCTTTGGGCGCGTCGTCGACGATGCGAACGTCCAGGGTGCCACTGGCCACACTTCCATTGGTGTCGCTGACATGCACCGAGAGCTGCTCGCTGACTGCCTGTGCGCCTCCGGCGGTCGCCAGGGTGTAGCTGTAGCTGACCGTACCGGTGACCGGGTCATAGCCGGTGATGGTCAGGACATTGCCCAAGGCGGTGGTCAGCGACTGGCCGACACCCGTTACCACGCCTCCGGTGACGACATTGATACCGCCGACATTGAGGTTGAACACGCCATCGGGCGCTGACACAGTGAAGCTGCCGCCCTGGGTCAAGGCACCAGGGTTACTGGCAGAACCGTGCGGCAGATGGGCCTCTTGCAGGGTCAGCTCGCCTCCGGCGACGTCCAGTCCGTGCAGGGTGACCGGATTATCGGGATCGTCTGGGCCATCGGTTACCGGTCGGCGATCATCATCGAAGCGCGTATCCCCGGCATCGGGAATCGTGAACTCAGGGATGCCATTGAACCCTGCGGTGGGGAAACCAATCACCGGGTCGACGCGCCCGGCCACCTCGGTCAGCAATACGAAGCTATGGCCACCGCCCACCGCACCGGGCGCGCCGGTGCTGCTGGGGCCTGCCGCCGTGGCCTCGGCCTCCTGGCTCGGGTCAGCACCTGCGGCAATTGCCTTTTGCAAGCGCTCGACATCACTCAAGTCAGCCTCACTGGGCGCTATCGCTTCAGGGCCCTGCACATGCTCCGCGGGGTGGGCCAACAGCTCCGGCCGCAGCTCAAGGCTGCTGTCGCGCCCCAGGGTGAGCTCGCCACCGTTATCCAGGTGCACGGCTACAGCCCCCGCGGCGCCGGTCTCGAGTTGTTCTCCGGCATACAGCCGGTCACCTTCGACCAAGACCCGACGGGTGCCGTCCTGACCGACCGCGAAGACTTGCCCGACAACCTTGCTGACCACACCAAGTGATTTAGCCATGAACCAATGCCTCCATTGCCGAGTGATTCCCGCAACGCGAGGCTTTTGGAGGAAGGAGGAATTCGCGGCGTTGACGATGCACGCAGCGATGCGTCGATAACTGCGCCAGGCCCCGATTTCACGGGGGATCAAGGCTTATGGATGATAGTCGACGATGAACCTGGCAAAACGCGATGGCAAAATGACAGATGTCAATAAAATGTCGCCAAATAACGTCCTGCCTCCCTCCCCTCGTTAGATCCCTGCCCTCTGCTGCAAGAAAAACGGGAACTTTTCTCAGAGGCCCGAAAAACAAAGCGTGTGCGCTTATTCAACGGACGACCTGAGTAGAACAATGTCCGGTATTTCTTAGAGCGCATAAGTTTTTTTTCGCATAAATCTTATGAGGAAATCTTCTTAGTTCGCCTGGTAAATGTTCTTAGCTCTGTTGTTACAAACCTGAAACGGTTTGACTCTTATTTTTCGTCATTTTTTTGGCGATTGCAGGACTTTTTCGAGACTAGGGAGATGTACTCCATGCGCGTTCTAACCCCCATCACCAGTGCAATTCTGTTGGCCATGGCATGCGCCAACTCTCAGGCGATGTCGATCACCGAGGCTGTCCAGAACGCGGTGGACCAACATCCCGAAATCAGCGCCAGCCGTAACAGCCGTTTGTCGGCTGATGAAGATGTGAAGTTCGCGCGTGGGGGCTACTACCCCAGTGTCGACCTTATTGCAGGCTATGGTCGCCAACGCTCCGACAACACCAATACCCGTGGCTTCAACCCTGATGGTTCGCGCAACCACAACAAGGAAACCCTCAGCTACACCCAGTCGGAACTGCGTCTGCGGCAGATGCTCTTCGATGGATTCAATACCGCCAACGAGGTGGGCCGTACCGAGGCAGTGGCCAACTCCCGTGCCTACTTCACCCAGGCGACGGCCGAAACAGTGGCATTGCGTGCGATCGAGGTGTACCTGGAGGTGCTCAAGCGTCGCGAACTGGTGACCCTGGCCAAGAACAACCTGCAAGCCCACCTGCGGGTCAACGACCAGATCGGGCTTCGCAGCGAACGCGGCGTGGGCAGTAATGCCGACCTGGACCAGTCCCGTGCCCGCCGGGCCTTGGCCGAAAACAACCTGGACACCGCCGAAGTCGACTTGGCCGACGCCGAGGCCAACTTCTACAGCGTGGTCGGACGCATGCCCGATGAGCTCGAAACGCCGGTCACCATCAAGGGCGAGGTGCCCACCACCCTGGAGCAGGCACGCCAGGGCATGTTGGAGAACAACCCCTACCTCAAGTCGGCCCAGGCCGACGTGAATGCCGCCGAGCAACAGTACGAAGTGGCCAAGTCGCCCTTCTACCCACGCCTGGACGCCGTGCTGGCCACCGGCGCCAACAACAACATCGCCGGCCAGCGCGGCCATGACAACAACGATTGGCAGGCCGGTGTCGAGCTCAACTACAACCTGTTCCGCGGCGGCAGCGACAAGGCGCGCCTGCAGTCGGACGCGCACAAGATCAACCAGGCCATGGACATCCGCAACAATGCCCTGCGCGAGCTCAACGAGAACCTGAGCCTCGCCTGGAACGCCATGAACAATGCGCGCAAGCAGACCCCGACCGCCCGCGAATACGCCGACACCACCCAACGGGTGCGCGCCGCCTATCAAGACCAGTTCGGCCTTGGCCAGCGCACCCTGCTCGACCTGCTCGACAGCGAAAACGAGCTGTACAACGCCAATCGTCGTTACACCGAAGTGCGCTATACCGAGGAGTTCTCCATGTATCGCGTGCTGGCGAACATGGGCGAGCTTCTGAGCAAGCAACGTATTTCGCTGCCGCCTGAGGCCATCGCCAAGACCGAAGTGCGTAACGAAGCCCGGTTGCCCGACATGCGGTAGTTCGTGCGTACTGCTGGCTGTTCATCCAGAAAGGATTGGTTTCCACCGCGGCAGGAGTAGACCATCGTGACCAGTATGCAAAGCGCGCAACCGCGCCTGGATGTTGATGATCCTTTGCTCGATGGCCTGCTGATTCTGTGCAAGCTGCACGGCTGCCCCGCCAGCCGTGCCGGTTTGTGCAGTGGCCTACCCTTGGCCGACCAGCGCCTGCCCCTTGAACTGCTGCCCCGCGCCGCTGCCCGCGCAGGGCTTCAGGCACGGGTACTGGAACGCACTCTGGCCAACATCTCGGAACTCAACCTGCCGGTTTTGTTGATGCTCAAGGACGGGCGTAGCGCCGTGCTGCAGCGCTGGGGCCATGATGGCCGGGCATTGATCCTGCCCTGTGAAGCCGAAGGTGGCGAACAATGGGTCGAACGCGAATCGCTGGAACAGGCCTATGCCGGTCAGGCGTTGTTCGCCCGCCCTCGACACACCTTGGAGAACCTGCGCACGCCCCTGATCCCGCGGGTTGACGCCTGGTTTCGCGATACCCTCAAACATTCGCGCTGGCTGTATGGCGATGCCCTCTTGGCCAGTCTGCTGATCAACCTGCTGGGGCTGATGGTGCCCTTGTTCGTCATGCAGACCTACGACCGGGTGGTGCCCAACCAGGCGCTGTCGACCCTCTGGGTACTGGTCGTCGGCCTGTTCATTGGCACGGCTTTCGAACTGGTGCTGCGCATGGTGCGCGCCCATCTGCTGGACCAGGCCGGCAAGAAGACCGATCTGATTCTCTCGGCCACCCTCTTCGAACGCATCACCGGCATGTCCATGAAGGCCCGGCCCGCCACCATCGGCGGCTTCGCCCAGAGCATTCATGACTTCCAGGGGCTGCGCGAATTCCTCACCGCCGTCACGCTCACCAGCATCATCGACCTGCCATTCGTGGTGCTGATGCTGCTGGCGATCGGCCTGCTCGGCGGCTGGCTGGTGTTGATCCCGCTGATCGCTTTTCCCGTGGCCGTGGCGTTTGCCCTGTTCATCCAGGTGCGCCTGCGCGACACCGTACAAAAAAGCCTGAGCCTGGGCTCGGTCCGCCAGGCCCTGCTGATCGAGACCCTCGGCGGGCTGGAGACGCTCAAGGCCTGCGGTGCCGAAAGCGAGCGTCAGTACCAGTGGGAACACACCAACGGCGCCATCGCCCGCCTCGATGCCCATGCCCGCAATCTGTCCTCCCTGGCCAGCAACGGCACGCTGTTCATCCAGCAGTTCTGTGGCATGGCCACCATTGTCGCCGGGGTCTACAGCATCATCGCCGGCAAC
Organism: Pseudomonas sp. CK-NBRI-02; assembly: GCF_008124495.1. Lineage (NCBI taxonomy): Bacteria > Pseudomonadati > Pseudomonadota > Gammaproteobacteria > Pseudomonadales > Pseudomonadaceae > Pseudomonas > Pseudomonas sp. CK-NBRI-02. Next base: position 5,592 of record NZ_VSJH01000016.1, read on the forward strand.
CTCAGCGTCGGCGCATTGGTGGCCAGCTACATGCTCGGCAGTCGGGTCCTGGCGCCATTGGGGCAGATCGCCGGCCTGATCACCCGCTATCAGCAAGCCCAACTGACCATGCGCAGCACCGACGCCCTCATGGCCCTGCCCCAGGAGCGCCAAGCCGAGCACCAGGCCTTGGAACACACCACGCTCAAAGGTGGTCTTGCCCTCAACCACGTGAGCTTTCGCTACCCAGGACAGAGCACCCTTGCCCTGCAGGACGTGCACCTGACTCTTCAGCCCGGCGAGCGCATCGGCATCATCGGGCGCAGCGGCTCGGGCAAGAGCACACTCGCCCGCCTGCTGATGGGCTTTCATCATCCGGAAGAAGGCCAGGTGCTACTGGACAACCTCGACCTGCGCCAGCTGGACATCGCCGACCTGCGCGTGCAAATGGGCTATGTCGCCCATGACCTGCCGCTGCTGGCCGGCAGCCTGCGCGACAACCTCACCTTGGGTGCCCGCCATGTCAGCGACGCGCGCATGCTCGAGGTGGCAGAGCTGACCGGCGTCAGCGAACTGGCCCGCCTGCACCCGCAAGGCTTCGACCGCCCGGTGGGTGAGCGTGGCCAGTTGCTGTCCGGCGGCCAACGCCAGTGCGTGTTGCTGGCGCGGGCATTGCTGCTGGAGCCGCCGATCCTGATCCTCGATGAACCCACCAGCCACATGGACAACAGCAGCGAGGAGCAACTGCGTCAACGCTTGCTGGCTTGTGTTGCGGGTAAGACCGTGGTGTTGGTCACCCATCGCACGTCCCTGCTGAGCCTGGTGGACCGGCTGGTAGTGCTGGACAACGGCAAGGTCGTCGCCGACGGGCCGAAGGACGCGGTCATCGACGCCCTGCGAAAAGGCCGCATCGGTGCTGCCGTATAGGAAGCAAACAAAGCCCGCGGATTCCGCGAGCCAGACGGGAGCAGGTTTATGCAAGGTGCGTCACCGCCGCGTGGGCGGACGAGCCCGCCCACAGGCCCCGGGCAAATCCATGAGTATCGCGTGGGTCAAAGAGAGGTAGGTCATGTCCCTGAGCCAGAGCATCCGCAGCCCCCACGGCAACGACAAGCGCGCCGAACGCGACTATATGCCGGAGCTGGCCGGCGCCACCTTGCAGGATTCCCCTCGCCTGTCGCGACTGACCGTGTGGCTGACGGCCGCCCTGCTGCTCGCAGCGCTGGCCTGGGCCCACTTCGCGGTGGTCGATGAGGTCACTGTGGGCGAAGGCAAGGCCATCCCGTCGAGCAAGGTCCAAGTTGTGCAGAACCTCGAAGGCGGTATCGTCACCGAGATCTTCGTGCGCGAAGGCCAGATGGTCGACAAAGGCGCCACCCTGCTGCGCCTGGACGACACGCGGTTTCTCTCCAACAAAGGCGAAAGCGAAGCCGACCGCTATGCCCTGACAGCCCAGGTCGAGCGTTTATCGGCCGAATCCGAAGGCCGCCCGTTCAACCTTTCGGACGAAGTGCGCGCCAAGGCGCCCCAGGTGGCCGAAGACGAAACGGCCCTGTATGAGTCGCGCCAGCGCCGCCTGGCAAGCGAGAAGCAGACCCTCAACGAACAACTGCGACAGAAGACTCAGGAGCTGGCCGAATTTCGCTCCAAGGTGGACCAGTACCGCTCGGCCCTGGGCCTGCTGCAACAGGAACTGAACATGTCCACCCCGCTGGTGGGCACCGGGGCGATTTCACCGGTGGAGATCCTGCGCCTGAAGCAACGCGCCGTGGAAGCACGCGGTCAGCTCAATGCCACCAGCCTGGCGATCCCCCGGGCCGAAGCGGCCGTGGCGGAGATCAAGAGCAAGATCCAGGAGTCCGACGCCACCTTCCGCTCCGAGGCCGCCAAGGAGCTCAACGACAAACGTACGGAGCTGTCGAAGATCACCGCCACCAGCATCGCCATCGACGACCGGGTCAACCGGACGACGGTGGTTTCGCCAGTGCGCGGGATCATCAAGCTGCTCAAGGTCAATACCATTGGCGGCGTGGTACAGCCCGGCAGCGATCTGGTCGAGATCGTGCCGATCGAAGACAACCTGCTGATCGAGGCCAAGGTGCGCCCGCAGGATGTCGCCTTCCTGCACCCAGGGCAGACGGCGATGGTCAAGTTCAGCGCCTATGACTACACCATCTATGGCGGGCTCAAGGCCAAGCTCGAGCTGATCGGTGCCGATACCGTGACCGACGACAAGGGCAACGCCTTCTACCTGATCCAGGTGCGAACCGAAAAGAACCACCTGGGCGGGGACAACAAACCCTTGCTGATCATTCCGGGCATGGTGGCCACCGTGGACATCATCACCGGGCGCAAGAGTGTGCTCGATTACCTGTTGAAGCCGGTGCTCAAGGCCCGGACAGAGGCGCTGCGCGAACGCTGAACAGGCAGTTGCCAAACAGCAGGCAAAAAAAAGCCCGCCAGTGTGAGAGCGGGCATAAGGACCTACGAAGATTCTTCTAGCGACCAACTAGCTTCCACGATAGGTCGAGTAACTGTACGGCGAGATCAGCAGCGGCACGTGGTAGTGCTCTTGCTTCTCATCGATACCGAAGCGCAGGACGACCACATCCAGGAATGCGGTCTCCGGCAATTTCACGCCACGGGCGCGGTAGTAGTCACCGGCGCTGAATTGCAGCTGGTAGACACCCGTGCGGTAGTCTTCACCCTGCAGCAGCGGCGCGTCGACGCGGCCATCGCTGTTGGTCAGGGCAGTGTTCACCAGCTCCAGTTGCTGGCCTTCGACACGGTACAGCTCAACCTTGATCGAGCTGCCCGGGCAGCCGTGAGCGGCATCCAGTACGTGTGTGGTCAAACGTCCCATTTGCTTGTCGCCTCTTGTCGTATGCGTGGGCAAAAAATACACGGCAATCACCGCGCCAAGGGCCTGCGGTGTGCGGGAATGGCGCCATTAAGACACTTTCTCGATAAATTGTACACAATTTTTTGAACCCCTCTTGCACAACCCTCTCGCTCTCTCGATAAATACGGCATTCACCGCAAAGACAGGCCCCATGCCGACCTCAATGTCGTTATCTGACCGTTCAGGCAGGTTTCTTGCAACCCATTCCCAGCCGACAAAAGGGAAGAAATGCGGAAAAACAGGCTTACAAATGATTTCAGAACTTGTATACAATCACCCTCATCCGGTGGTGCGACATCCCGACGCGGTCCGCCCACCACCCGCACTAACGTACAAGAAGGAAGACTGCAGTGAGCGCTGACTACCCTCGCGACCTGATCGGTTACGGCAACAACCCACCTCACCCGCACTGGCCGGGGAACGCACGCATCGCTCTGTCCTTCGTGCTCAACTATGAAGAAGGTGGCGAACGCAACGTCCTGCACGGTGACAAGGAATCCGAAGCCTTCCTGTCCGAGATGGTTGCCGCTCAGCCTCTGCAAGGCGTGCGCAACATGAGCATGGAGTCGCTCTACGAATACGGCAGCCGCGCCGGCGTCTGGCGCCTGCTCAAGCTGTTCAAGGAAACCGGCGTTCCGCTGACCATCTTCGCCGTGGCCATGGCTGCCCAACGCCACCCCGACGTGATCCGCGCCATGGTCGAAGCCGGCCATGAGATCTGCAGCCACGGCTACCGCTGGATCGACTACCAGTACATGGATGAGCAGCAAGAGCGCGAGCACATGCTCGAGGCCATCCGCATCCTCACCGAACTGACCGGCGAGCGTCCGCTGGGCTGGTACACCGGCCGCACCGGCCCGAACACCCGCCGCCTGGTGATGGAGGAAGGTGGCTTCCTCTATGACAGCGACACCTACGACGATGACCTGCCCTACTGGGAGCCGAACAACCCGACCGGCAAGCCGCACCTGGTGATCCCCTACACCCTGGACACCAATGACATGCGCTTCACCCAGGTCCAGGGCTTCAACTGCGGCGAACAGTTCTTCCAGTACCTCAAGGACGCCTTCGACGTGCTCTACGCAGAAGGCGCCGAGGCGCCAAAGATGCTTTCGATCGGCCTGCACTGCCGCCTGGTCGGCCGCCCGGCTCGCCTGGCTGCGCTCAAGCGCTTCGTCGAATACGCCAAGAGCCATGACCAGGTCTGGTTCGCCCGCCGCGTGGACATCGCCCGCCACTGGCACGCCACCCACCCGTACAAGAACGAGAACGCCTGATGACCGCTTTCAAGACCCTCAAGCCATCGACCCTGGACCGCGACGCCTTCGTCAAGGCCTTCGCCGACATCTATGAGCACTCGCCGTGGGTTGCAGAAAAAGCCTACGACCTGGGTCAGCTGGGCGAACTGGACGAGATCGAGGCGCTGCACCAGCGCATGAGCGACATCCTGCTCAGCGCCAACCATGAGGATCAACTGGCGCTGATCAACGCTCACCCGGACCTGGCCGGCAAGGCCGCCATCCAGGGCGAGCTGACCGAATCCAGCACCAATGAACAGGCCGGCGCCGGGATCCACCAGTGCACCGCCGAAGAGTTCGCCCGTTTCACCGAACTCAACGACGCCTACAAGGCCAAGTTCAAGTTCCCGTTCATCATGGCGGTCAAAGGCAGCAACCGGCACCAGATCCTGGCCGCTTTCGAAAAGCGCATCCACAACGACGCCGATGCCGAATTCAAGGAAGCCCTGGCGCAGATCAACCTGATCGCCCTGTTCCGCCTGCTGCAACTTTAAAAGATGGTGCGATGGCCGCCCCGAGCGCGCGACACACTCGCCCCGGGGCTCGGCCCACACCCTAAACAGAACACAGAACAAAGAGATAACCGCATGCGCACTTTAGTGATCGAGCCCCTGACCAAAGAAGCCTTCGCCCCTTTCGGTGACGTGATCGAAACCGACGGCAGCGACCACTTCATGATCAACAACGGTTCGACCATGCGCTTCCACAAGCTCGCCACGGTCGAAACCGCCGAGCCCGAGGACAAAGCGATCATCAGCATCTTCCGCGCCGATGCCCTGGAGATGCCACTGACCGTACGCATGCTGGAACGCCATCCGCTGGGCAGCCAGGCTTTCATCCCGCTGCTCGGCAACCCCTTTCTGATCGTGGTCGCGCCAGTTGGCGATGCACCTGTATCAGGCTTGGTCCGTGCCTTCCGCAGTAATGGCAGGCAGGGCGTTAATTACCATCGCGGCGTCTGGCACCACCCGGTGCTGACGATCGAAAAGCGGGATGATTTCCTGGTGGTTGATCGCAGTGGTTCCGGCAACAACTGCGACGAGCATTACTTCACCGAGGATCAGATGCTGATCCTCAATCCCCACCAATAAGAAAAGGTCGGTCATCGTCTCGGTGATCGGCAAGAGGTACATACTGTGGAAGCACACCTTCACGAATGGCTGAACCTGAGCATTCGCTGGGTTCACATGATCACCGGTATCGCCTGGATCGGTGCATCGTTCTACTTCGTCTGGCTGGAAAACAACCTGAACCGGAGCAATCCGCGCGAAGGTCTGTCGGGTGACCTCTGGGCCATCCACGGCGGTGGTATCTACCACCTTGAGAAGTACAAGCTCGCACCGCCGAAGATGCCGGAGAACCTGCACTGGTTCAAATGGGAAGCCTATTTCACCTGGATGTCCGGTATCGCCCTGCTCTGCGTGGTGTTCTACTGGAACCCGAGCCTCTACCTGCTGGCACCGGGCAGCACCTTGAGCGGTGCCGAAGGCGTGGCCATCGGTATCGGCTCGCTGGTCGCCTCCTGGTTCATCTACGACTTCCTGTGCGATTCGCCCCTGGGCAAACGCCCTGCCCTGCTCGGCGCCGTCCTGTTCGTGCTGATCATCGCGGCCTGCTTCGGCTTCAGCCTGGTGTTCAGCGGTCGTGGTGCGTACCTGCACACCGGCGCGATCATCGGCACCATCATGGTCGGCAACGTGTTCCGCATCATCATGCCGGCCCAGCGCCAGCTGGTGGCCGCCATCGAGAAGAACGAAACCCCTGATCCGGTCCTGCCGGCCAAGGGTCTGCTGCGTTCGCGCCACAACAACTACTTCACCTTGCCGGTGCTGTTCATCATGATCAGCAACCACTTCCCGAGCACCTATGGCAGCCAGTACAACTGGCTGATCCTGGCCGGGATCGCAGTGGCTGCGGTACTGATCCGTCACTACTTCAACACCCGTCACGAAAGCAACAAATACGCCTGGACCCTGCCTGTCGGCGCCCTGGCGATGATCTGCCTGGCCTACGTGACAGGTCCGAAGCCGATGCCGACCGCACCTGAGCAAGCCGCGGCGAAGGTCGAGTACCAACCGCTGCCAGCGACTGCCATCGGTGGCAAGACCGCTGCCGAGCAACGTGCCGAAGACGCCGCCAAGGCTGCCCAGGCACCTGCCGCCCCGGCCGAAGCTCCTGCCCAGGCAACCGCCCAGGCCGCCCCGGGTGGGTTCGAGAAGATCCACACGGTCATCCAGGAACGCTGCACCGTGTGCCACTCGGCCAAGCCGACCAGCCCGCTGTTCAGCGCTGCGCCCGCCGGCGTGATGTTCGACACTCCGCAGCAGATCCAGGCTCAGGCCGCGCGCATTCAGGCGCAGGCTGTCGCCAGCCAGATCATGCCGCTGGGCAACATCACCCAGATGACCCAGGAAGAACGCAACATGGTCGGTGCCTGGATCGCCAAAGGCGCTCCGGTCAACTGATCGAAGCTGCAAGCTTCAAACCTCAAGCTGTAAGTAGTAGGTAACAAGCAAGCATCGAGCCCTGAGCCTCAAGCGGGAACCCCAAGCTTTTTTAAAGCTTGCCGCTTGAAGCTCGCGGCTTGGATCCGAGAATAAAAACAAAACTCGAGGTGCTGCATGTCCGAGTCCCGCAAGGCGTACATCCCCGTTGCGCCCCCACGACAGCCTCTGCCCCTGTTCCAACTGATCCTGGTGGGTCTGCAACATGTACTGCTGATGTACGGAGGTGCGATTGCCGTGCCTTTGATCATCGGCCAGGCCGCCGGACTGTCTCGTGAAGAAGTCGCTTTCCTGATCAACGCCGACCTGCTGGTCGCTGGCGTTGCCACCATGGTCCAATCGTTCGGTATCGGTCCCGTCGGCATTCGCATGCCGGTGATGATGGGTGCCAGCTTCGCTGCCGTCGGCAGCATGGTCGCCATGGCCGGCATGCCCGGCGTAGGCCTGCAGGGGATCTTCGGCGCGACCATCGCCGCCGGGTTCTTCGGCATGCTGATCGCCCCGTTCATGTCCAAGGTCGTGCGGTTCTTCCCGCCGCTGGTCACCGGTACCGTCATCACCTCGATCGGCCTCTCGCTGTTCCCGGTTGCGGTCAACTGGGCCGGTGGCGGTCATGAAGCCGATACCTTCGGCTCGCCGATCTACCTGCTGGTCGCAGGCCTGGTGCTGGCTGTGATCCTGCTGATCAACCGCTTCATGCGGGGGTTCTGGGTCAACGTCTCGGTGCTGGTCGGCATGGGCCTGGGCTACGTCCTGGCCGGTTCGATCGGCATGGTGGACCTTTCCGGTCTGTCCGAGGCACCGTGGCTGCAAGTGGTGACCCCACTGCACTTCGGCATGCCGACCTTCAGCCTGGCTCCGATCCTGTCCATGTGCCTGGTGGTGGTGATCATCTTCGTCGAGTCCACCGGCATGTTCCTTGCGCTGGGCAAGGTCACCGACCGTGAAGTCACCCCTGGCATGCTGCGTCGTGGCCTGATGTGCGACGCCGGTGCATCGTTCGTTGCAGGTTTCTTCAACACCTTCACCCACTCCTCCTTCGCCCAGAACATCGGTCTGGTGCAGATGACCGGGGTACGCTGCCGCTACGTCACCATCGTCGCCGGCGCCCTGCTCATCCTGCTCAGCCTGCTGCCGAAGGCGGCCTTCCTGATCGCCTCGATCCCGCCCGCTGTACTGGGTGGCGCGTCCATCGCCATGTTCGGCATGGTCACGGCCACAGGGATCAAGATCCTTCAGGAAGCGGACATCTCCGACCGCCGCAACCAGCTGCTGGTCGCAGTCAGCGTGGGCTTTGGCCTGATCCCTGTGGTCCGTCCGGAGTTCTTCGCGCAGATGCCGCACTGGATGGAACCCATCACCCACAGTGGTATCGCCATGGCAACGGTCAGCGCCTTGGTGCTGAACCTGCTGTTCAACATCCTGGGTGGCGCCGAGCGCGCCGTGCATAACGCAGCCCACCAGCATTGAGCCAAGGGCGGCAATCCTGCCGCCCTGCTCTTTCATGCAGTAACCGCAACACCGGTGACCCACGCACGTGGGTCGCAGGGGGCGCGCTTGCGCGTCACAAACCACAAACAAGAACAAGAACCGGGAATCTCAACATGAAACGCATCACTTCGTCCCTGTTGCTGGGCAGCAGCCTGCTGGCCACCCTCCCCGCTGTCGCGGGCGACTTGTTGGAGTGGCACGGCGAAAGCCTGACCTACCTGTACGGCAAGGACTTCAAGGTCAACCCAGGCATTCAGCAGACGGTGACGTTCGAACACGCCAACCGGTGGAAGTACGGCGACACCTTCCTGTTCATCGACAAGACCTTCTACAACGGCCAGGCCGATGCCAGCAAAGGCCCTACCACCTACTATGGCGAATTCAGCCCTCGCCTGTCGCTGGGCCGGATCTTCGACCGCAACCTCTCGTTCGGCCCGGTCAAGGACGTGCTGATCGCCATGACCTACGAGCGCGGTGAAGGTGACAACGAAGCCTATCTGATCGGTCCTGGCTTTGCCCTGAACGTGCCGGGCTTCAACTACTTCAACCTGAACTTCTATGTACGTAATACCGAAGGCAGCCGCCCGGGTGATAACGTCTGGCAGATCACGCCTAACTGGTCCTACACCATCCCCGTGGGCAAGTCCGACATCCTCATTGATGGCTACATCGACTGGGTGGTGGACAACGACGAGACCCGTCGTGGTACCTACCACGCTAACTTGCAGTTCAACCCACAGGTCAAATACGACCTGGGCAAGGCGCTCAACTGGGGCGCCAAGCAGCTGTATGTGGGTATCGAATACAGCTACTGGAAAGACAAGTACGGCATCGACAACAGTGGCAACATCGACAGCAATCAGAGCGTCACCAGTGCCCTGGTGAAAGTGCACTTCTAAAAGTTGACTCGCAGTTCAGGTTTTATGCCATAGTTACTCCCGGACGGAGTACTTGAGGCCGGGCGCGCAAGTGGGTAATCTGCGCGCCCCCTCGATCAGGGCAGGAAGGATCCTGCCCGCGTTTACTGACCGCTCAGTCAATGAATTAGGGCGGTTGGCCAACGTGTTGCCAGCCTGAAACACCCATTTCATCCGTTCAGAACGTAGTCGAGCAGGATGGTTGTGACCAACCGGAAATGTTGGCGCAGCTCTTGCCCATTAGCTGTGGCCAATCGAAAAAAACTGACTCAAAAGACAAAAAATGCGCCTCAAGAGCGCTGACAACAGATCCACTCAAGGGAGCGACCTGCGCAATGCGTACCATCAACAGCCTGATTCTTGCCGGCGGCCTGCTGGCTTCCGGTGCCAGCTTCGCCGGCGATCTGCTGCAATGGCAGAACAACAGCCTCACCTACCTGTGGGGCAAGAACTTCAAGGTGAACCCTGAAACCCAACAGACCGTCACCTTCGAACATGCCGACGGGTGGAAGTACGGCGATAACTTCATCTTCGTCGACAAGATCTTCTATCAAGGCAAGAAAGACGCGAACAACGGCCCCAACACCTACTACGGCGAGATCAGCCCGCGTCTGTCGTTCGGCAAGATCTTCGACCAGAAGCTCGAGTTCGGCCCGATCAAGGACGTGCTGCTGGCCATGACCTATGAGTTCGGCGAGGGCGACACCGAGTCCTACCTGATCGGTCCCGGCTTCGACCTGGCCATCCCAGGCTTTGACTACTTCCAGCTGAACTTCTACCAGCGCACTACCGACGGCAGCCGTCCGGGTGACAACGTCTGGCAGATCACCCCGGTCTGGTCCTACACCATTCCCGTAGGTTCGTCGGACATCCTCATCGACGGCTTCATGGACTGGGTCGTGGACAACGACGAGAACCGCCGTGGCGACTACCACGCGAACCTGCACTTCAATCCGCAGGTCAAGTACGACCTGGGCAAGGCGCTGAAGGTGGGCGAGAAGCAGTTGTACGTAGGTATCGAGTACGACTACTGGAAGAACAAGTACGGCATCAAAGACAGCGATGGCTTCACCACCGATCAGAACACCATGAGCTTCCTGCTCAAGTATCACTTCTGATCTGAGTGGAGGGGCTGCTGCGCGGCCCAGTCGCAACAAGGCCGTTCCTCACAGGCGTGGGAACGGCCTTGTGCCGTCACGAACTGGGCTGCGGCCCTCGCTAGCGAGCGGGCCGCAGCGCCCGCCAAACCTTGCCCAGCACGCCCACCAGCGCCAGCACCACACCGCCAGCCACCACACCGGCCACGCCATTGAGCAAGCCGCCGGTCAGCGACCCGCCCCGCCCTTCGCTGAATGCCTCGATGGCGTGATGCAGCGGCTCGATGCCATGCACCAGGATGCCCCCACCGACCAGGAACATCGCCGCGGTGCCGATCACCGAGAGGCTTTTCATCATGTACGGCGCAGCCCGCAGGATGCCATTGCCCACGGCGCGGGCCAGGCTGGACGTCTTGGTCGTCATCCACAAGCCCAGGTCGTCGAGCTTGACGATGCCGCCCACCAAGCCGTAAACGCCGATGGTCATCACCACGGCGATGCCCGAGAGCACGACGATCTGCTGCGTCAGCGGCGAATCGGCGACGATGCCCAGGGTGATGGCGATGATTTCCGCCGAGAGGATGAAGTCGGTGCGCACTGCCCCCTTGATCTTGTCCTTCTCATAGGCCACCAGGTCGATGTTCGGATCGGCCAGGGCCTCGTTGCGCGCGTTGTGCTGCGCCTGGTCTTCGTCCTTGCTGTGCAGAAACTTGTGCGCCAGCTTCTCGAAGCCCTCGAAACACAGGTAGGCGCCACCGAGCATCAGCAAGGGTGTCACCGCCCAAGGGATGAACGCACTGATCAGCAACGCCGCCGGCACCAGGATCGCTTTATTCACCAGCGAGCCCTTGGCCACCGCCCACACCACCGGGATCTCGCGATCTGCACGCACCCCGGTGACCTGCTGGGCGTTGAGCGCCAGGTCGTCGCCCAGCACCCCTGCGGTCTTCTTCGCCGCGACCTTGGTCATCACCGAAACGTCGTCGAGCACCGTGGCGATATCGTCGATCAGTACCAGTAGACTGCTTCCTGCCATGATTGCCTGCATCCCGTGGATTGAGTGGGTCGATTCTAGCCGAAAGAGGCCGCCTTGAGCGCCCGACAAGGCGGGTGCTACCATGCCGAACCCTCTTTTAGAGGTGGCCAGACAAAGGAAGATTCCCGACATGAGCACCATTCGCGAGCGCAACAAGGAGCTGATCCTGCGCGCGGCCAGCGAAGAATTCGCCGACAAGGGCTTCGCCGCCACCAAGACCAGCGACATCGCCGCCAAGGCCGGCCTGCCCAAGCCGAACGTCTATTACTATTTCAAATCCAAGGAAAACCTCTACCGCGAGGTCCTTGAAAGCATCATCGCGCCGATCATGCAGGCCTCCACGCCGTTCAACCCCGACGGCGACCCCAAGGAAGTGCTCAGCGGCTACATCCGCTCTAAGATCCGCATCTCCCGCGACCTACCCCATGCCTCGAAGGTGTTCGCCAGCGAGATCATGCACGGTGCCCCGCACCTCTCGCCCAACCAGGTGCAGCAGCTCAACGATCAGGCGCGGCATAACATCGAATGCATCCAGCACTGGATCGAGCGCAAGCAGATCGCCCCGGTCGACCCGCATCACCTGATGTTCAGCATCTGGGCCGCGACGCAGACCTATGCCGATTTCGACTGGCAGATCTCCGTGGTCACCGGCAAGCCCAAGCTGGCCGACAGTGACTATGACGCAGCGGCCGAGACCATCATCCGGCTGGTGCTCAAAGGCTGCGAGCCCGAAGCCGCCTGACCCGATTGCGGGCTGCGATGCAGCCCTTTCGCGACAAAAAGCCGCACGCAGCTCGCGTCATGCCCCTGCGACAAAAGGCCGCTCCCCAGGCACAAAGCCCCCCTTACGAGGGCAGCGATGAACCTAGGGAGCGGCCTTTTTTCGCGACAGGGGCGCGAAGCGGCCCCTGGATTAAACACTTATGCAGCTACGCCAGCATCGGCCTTCAGCCCCGCCTCCTCGATCGCACTGATCGCGCATTGCTCGTCGATATCCGACGTATCCCCGCTGATCCCTACCGCACCCAGCACCTTGCCCGCCTGATCACGAATCAGCACACCACCAGGCGCCGGTACCACCGGGCTTTCGCCCAAGCCATTGAGCGCGGCGAAGAATGCCGGGCGTTGCTGCGCATCCAGCGCCAGCAGGCGCGAGCCCTTGCCCAGAGCGACAGCCCCCCAGGCCTTGCCCATGGCAACCTGCGGACGCAGCAGGCTGGCGCCATCTTCGCGCTGCAGCGCCAGCAGGTGCCCGCCAGCGTCCAGTACCGCCACCGTCAAGGGAGCGGCGTTGATCTTGCGACCCGCTGACAGCGCGGCGTTCACCAGGCTGACGGCGACTTTGAGGGTCAATGCGTTCATGGAAAGGTCCTCTTCTTGTTGTGAGAAGCCCTAAGGGCAGTTGAAAACCGGATAGAGACAATAGAACACAACGGCGAGATTTTTTGTATACAATAATTTTAGACGATCGTGCACGATCAGACGAAACGCCGTTTTCACAGGCTTCCCGACGAAAGCCACTTCCGCTGATTAAAATGGATTGACCTAAAGCGTCGAGCGTGAATACACTCTGTCGCAAAGCAAGTTGTATACAATTACAAAATCGATGAGGCACAAACCATGAGCAAAATGAGAGCAATCGATGCAGCCGTTCTGGTCATGCGCCGTGAAGGTGTAGATACCGCGTTCGGCATCCCGGGGGCTGCTATCAACCCGCTGTACTCGGCCCTGAAGAAAGTCGGTGGCATCGATCACGTCCTCGCTCGCCACGTCGAAGGCGCTTCCCACATGGCCGAGGGTTACACCCGCGCCAACCCGGGCAACATCGGTGTGTGCATCGGCACCTCCGGCCCTGCCGGTACCGACATGGTGACCGGTCTGTACAGCGCTTCGGCCGACTCCATCCCAATTCTCTGCATCACCGGCCAAGCGCCTCGTGCTCGTCTGCACAAGGAAGACTTCCAGGCCGTTGACATCACCAATATCGTCAAGCCAGTCACCAAGTGGGCCACCACCGTTCTGGAGCCAGGCCAGGTGCCTTACGCCTTCCAGAAAGCCTTTTACGAAATGCGCACCGGCCGTCCAGGCCCTGTGCTGATCGACCTGCCGTTCGACGTGCAGATGGCCGAAATCGAATTCGACATCGACGCCTACCAGCCACTGCCAGTCCACAAGCCAGCCGCCAGCCGCGTCCAGGCTGAAAAAGCCCTGGCCATGCTCAACGAAGCCGAGCGTCCGCTGATCGTTTCCGGCGGTGGCGTGATCAACGCCGATGCCAGCGAGAAATTGGTCGAGTTCGCCGAACTGACCGGCGTACCGGTCATCCCGACCCTGATGGGCTGGGGCACCATTCCTGACGATCACCCGCAGATGGTCGGCATGGTCGGCCTGCAGACTTCGCACCGCTACGGCAACGCCACCCTGCTCAAATCCGACCTGGTGTTCGGTATCGGTAACCGTTGGGCCAACCGTCACACCGGTTCCGTCGACGTCTACACCGAAGGCCGCAAGTTCGTTCACGTGGACATCGAGCCGACCCAGATCGGTCGCGTTTTCACCCCGGACCTGGGCATCGTCTCTGACGCTGGCGCCGCACTGGATGCCTTCCTGGAAGTGGCCCGCGAGTGGAAAGCCGCCGGCAAGCTCAAGTGCCGTCGCGAGTGGCTGGAAGATTGCCAGCAGCGCAAGTCGAGCCTGCAGCGCAAGACCCACTTCGACAACGTGCCGGTCAAGCCGCAGCGCGTCTACGAAGAAATGAACCAGGTCTTCGGCAAGGACACCTGCTACGTCAGCACCATCGGTCTGTCGCAGATCGCCGGTGCCCAGTTCCTGCACGTGTACAAGCCGCGTCACTGGATCAACTGCGGCCAGGCCGGCCCGCTGGGCTGGACCATCCCGGCTGCCCTGGGTGTGGTCAAGGCAGACCCTTCGCGCAAAGTCGTCGCGCTGTCCGGTGACTACGACTTCCAGTTCATGATCGAAGAGCTGGCGGTAGGCGCCCAGTTCAACCTGCCGTACGTCCACGTGCTGGTGAACAACGCCTACCTGGGCCTGATCCGCCAGGCGCAGCGTGGCTTCGACATGGATTACTGTGTACAACTGGCGTTCGAGAACATCAACGCCACCGAAGCGGGCAGCTACGGCGTCGATCACGTGGCCGTGGTCGAAGGCCTGGGCTGCAAGGCACTGCGCGTGTTCGAACCGGCTGAAATCGCCCCTGCCCTGCTCAAGGCGCAGAAGATGGCCGAAGAGTTCCGCGTGCCGGTGGTGGTCGAGGTGATCCTCGAGCGCGTGACCAACATTTCCATGGGTACCGAAATCAACGCGGTCAACGAGTTCGAAGACCTCGCCCTGGTCGGCAACGACGCGCCTACCGCGATCTCGCTGCTGGACTGACCGCCTGACGCCCCCGCGCCGGCTGTGCCGGGGGCCTTCTTCTGCAAGGAGACAACCATGCCTCGCTTCGCTGCCAACCTGTCCATGCTGTTCACCGAGCAGGACTTCCTGGCCCGCTTCAAGGCCGCCGCCGACGCTGGCTTCAGCGGTGTCGAATACCTCTTCCCGTACGATTTCAGCGCCACCGAGATCAAGCAGCAACTCGACGCCCACGGCCTGACCCAGGTGCTGTTCAACCTGCCGGCCGGCGACTGGGGCAAAGGCGAGCGCGGCATCGCGTGCAACCCTGAGCGTGTCGAAGAATTCCGCGCCGGTGTCGACAAGGCCATCGAATACGCCAAGGTACTGGGCAACACCCAGGTCAACTGCCTGGCCGGTATCCGCCCGCAAGGCCCGGACTGCGCCACCGTCCGCAAGACCTTCGTCGACAACCTCAAGTACGCCGCCGACAAGCTCAAGGCTGCAGGTATCCGCCTGGTCATGGAAATGATCAACACCCGTGACATTCCGGGCTTCTACCTGAACACCACCAAGCAGGCCCTGGAGATCCAGGCCGAAGTCGGCAGCGACAACCTGTTCCTGCAGTACGACATCTACCACATGCAGATCATGGAAGGTGACCTGGCTCGCACCATGGAAGCCAACCTGAAGCTGATCAACCACATCCAGCTGGCCGATAACCCCGGCCGCAACGAACCAGGCACCGGCGAGATCAACTATCGCTTCCTGTTCGAGCACCTGGACCGCATCGGTTACCAGGGCTGGGTGGGCGCGGAATACAAGCCGCTGACCACCACCGAAGCAGGCCTGGGCTGGCTGAAAACCCACAACGCAATCTGAAAGCCGAGTACAGCCCCTGTGGGGTAGCAGACACCGTGGACGCGGGTTCACCCGCGTACACCGGCCAAGCCGGTGCCATCCACCGAAGTGTCTGCTTCGCGGGTAAACCCGCTCCCGCAGAGACCGCGGCTCACTTGAGATTTCTACAAATATAAAGAGGCACATTCTCATGGCTAAAATCGGTTTCATCGGCACCGGCATCATGGGCAACCCAATGGCCCAGAACCTGCAGAAGGCAGGTCACAGCCTGTTCGTCTCCACCCACCACGACGCCGCCCCTGCCAATCTTGTCGCCGCAGGCGCCGTCGCCCTGGCCAACCCGAAGGAAGTGGCCCAGGAAGCCGAATTCATCATCGTCATGGTCCCGGACACCCCGCAGGTCGAATCCGTCCTGTTCGGTGAGAACGGCGTTGCCGAAGGTGCAGGCCCGAACAAAGTCGTGATCGACATGAGCTCGATCTCCCCCACCGCCACCAAAGTCTTCGCCGAGAAGATCAAGGCCACCGGCGCTGCCTACCTGGATGCCCCGGTCTCCGGCGGTGAAGTCGGCGCCAAGGCCGGCACCCTGAGCATCATGGTCGGCGGCTGCCCGAAGGCCTTCGAACGCGCTCTGCCGCTGTTCGAAGCCATGGGCAAGAACATCACCCGCGTCGGCGGCAACGGCGACGGCCAGACCGCCAAGGTCGCCAACCAGATCATCGTCGCCCTGAACATCCAGGCCGTCGGCGAAGCCCTGCTGTTCGCCGCCAAGAACGGCGCAGACCCGGCCAAGGTTCGTGAGGCACTGATGGGCGGCTTCGCGTCCTCGAAGATCCTGGAAGTGCACGCCGAGCGCATGATCAAAGGCACCTTCGATCCAGGCTTCCGCATCAACCTGCACCAGAAGGACCTGAACCTGGCCCTGCAAGGCGCCAAGGAGCTGGGTATCAACCTGCCCAACACCTCCAACGCCCAGCAAGTGTTCAGCACCTGCGTCGCCCTGGGCGGCGGCAACTGGGACCACTCGGCGCTGATCAAAGGCCTGGAGCACATGGCCAACTTCTCGATCCGCGACGAGAAATAAGCTTCAAGCTGTAAGCCTCAAGCGGCGAGCGAACGCAGATCTGCATTTCGCTCGCGGCTTGTAGCTTGAAGCTTGCAGCTCTGGGGACCGCCCCTGGTTCGGCCTGCACGGAGGCAGTTCCAGGGGCGTTTTCGATTCTGCAGAACAATAAGATTTTGGGAGCCTGCCATGTCGGTCGATCCACAAAGAATTCTCCGCGAGCTGTTCGACACAGCCATCGCCGCCGCTCACCCCCGCCAGGTTCTTGAACCCCACCTGCCCGCAGACCGCAGCGGCCGCGTCATCGTCATCGGTGCCGGCAAGGCGGCCGCGGCCATGGCCGAAGTGGTCGAGAAGAGCTGGAAGGGCGAGGTGTCCGGCCTGGTCGTGACCCGCTACGGGCACGGCGCCAACTGCCAGAAGATCGAGGTGGTCGAAGCCGCCCATCCGGTTCCCGATGCCGCCGGCCTGGCCGTGGCCAAACGCGTGCTCGAACTGGTCAGCAACCTCACTGAAGACGACCGGGTGATCTTCCTGCTCTCCGGCGGTGGCTCGGCCCTGCTGGCCCTGCCTGCCGAAGGCCTGACCTTGGCCGACAAGCAGCAGATCAACAAAGCCCTGCTCAAGTCCGGCGCCACCATCGGCGAGATGAACTGCGTGCGCAAGCACCTCTCGGCGATCAAGGGCGGCCGCCTGGCCAAGGCGTGCTGGCCCGCCACTGTCTACACCTACGCGATCTCCGACGTACCGGGCGACCTGGCCACGGTCATCGCCTCCGGCCCCACCGTGGCCGACCCAAGCACCTCGGCCGACGCCCTGGCCATCCTCAAGCGTTACAACATCGAAGCGCCCCAGGCAGTCATCGACTGGCTCAACAATCCAGCGTCGGAAACCGTCAAGGCCGATGACCCGGCGCTGGCACGCAGCCACTTCAAGCTCATCGCCAAGCCTCAGCAGTCCCTGGAGGCAGCAGCGGTCAAGGCACGCCAGGCGGGCTTCAGCCCGTTGATCCTGGGCGATCTTGAAGGCGAATCGCGCGAAGTGGCCAAGGTCCATGCCGGCATCGCCCGTCAGATCGTATTGCACGGCCAGCCACTGAAGGCGCCCTGCATCATCCTCTCTGGCGGCGAAACCACCGTCACCGTACGCGGCAACGGCCGTGGGGGGCGCAATGCCGAGTTCCTGCTGAGCCTCACCGAGAATCTCAAGGGCCTGGCGGGCGTGTACGCCCTGGCCGGTGACACCGACGGCATCGACGGCTCCGAAGAAAATGCCGGCGCCATCATGACCCCGGACAGCTACGCCAACGCCGAGGCCTTGGGCCTGTCGGCGTCCGACGAGCTGGACAACAACAATGGCTATGGCTACTTCGCCGCACTGGATGCGCTGATCGTCACCGAGCCTACCCGCACCAACGTCAACGACTTCCGTGCCATCCTGATCCTCGAGACCCAGCCATCATGACGCCTGATAAGAAAGTCAAAATCCTCGCGACCCTCGGCCCTGCGATCAAAGGCATCGAGGACATTCGCCAGCTGGTCGAGGCCGGGGTGAACATCTTCCGCCTGAACTTCAGCCACGGCGAGCACGCCGACCATGCGCTGCGCTACCAGTGGATCCGCGAAGTCGAGCAGCAGCTGAACTACCCGCTGGGCATCCTGATGGACCTGCAGGGGCCGAAACTGCGCGTAGGCCGTTTCGCCGACGGCAAGATCCAGCTGCAACGCGGCCAGGCCCTGCGCCTGGATCTGGACAAGACCCCAGGCGACAACCGCCGGGTCAACCTGCCCCACCCGGAAATCATCGCCGCGCTGGAGCCCGGCATGGACCTGCTGCTCGACGACGGCAAGCTGCGCCTGCGGGTGACCGCCAAGCACAGCGATGCCATCGACACCGAAGTGGTCGCCGGCGGTGAGCTGTCCGACCGCAAGGGCGTCAACGTGCCCCAGGCCGTGCTCGACCTCAGCCCGTTGACCGAAAAAGACCGCCGCGACCTGGCCTTCGGCCTGGAACTGGGTGTCGACTGGGTCGCCCTGTCGTTCGTCCAGCGCCCCGAGGACATCGTCGAGGCCCGCCAGTTGATCGGCGACCGCGCCTACCTGATGGCCAAGATCGAGAAGCCATCGGCGGTGGACCAGTTACAAGCGATCGCCGAGCTGTCCGACGCGATCATGGTCGCCCGTGGCGACTTGGGCGTGGAAGTACCCGCCGAGAGCGTGCCGCAGATCCAGAAGCGCATCATCAACACCTGCCGCCAGCTTGGCCGTCCGGTGGTGGTAGCCACGCAGATGCTCGAGTCCATGCGCTTCTCCCCTGCCCCGACCCGCGCCGAGGTCACCGATGTGGCCAATGCCGTGGCCGAAGGCACCGACGCAGTCATGCTGTCGGCGGAGACGGCATCGGGTGAGTACCCGTTGGAAGCCGTGCAGATGATGAGCAAGATCATCCGCCAGGTAGAAAACGGCCCGGACTATCAGGCCCAGCTCGACGTCGGCAGGCCCAAGGCCGAAGCCACGGTGTCGGATGCCATCAGCTGCGCGATCCGTCGCATCAGCGGCATCCTGCCGGTGGCCGTGCTGGTCAATTACAGCGAGTCGGGTTCCTCGACCCTGCGCGCGGCGCGCGAGCGTCCACGTGCACCGATCCTCAACCTGACGCCTAACCTGGCCACCGCCCGTCGCCTGAGCGTGACCTGGGGCGTGCATTCGGTGGTCAATGACCGACTGCGTCAGGTCGACGAGATCTGCTCCACGGCCCTGGAGATCGCCCAGGCCCAAGGCATGGCCAGCCGTGGCGACACGCTGCTGATCACCGCCGGTGTGCCTTTCGGCAAGCCAGGGACGACTAATACCCTGCGGATCGAGACCTTGGCCTGATTCACCCTGGGGCGCCTGCGCCCCTGATCGCGGTCCTCGCCACCGCCCTGCGGATGTGCATTCCCGTGGGGGCTGGCGAAGCCTGCGATCGAGGGCCCAGCCCTGCCCATGAACAACAACCGGCGGAAAATCCGAGGCCCAGAAGAGGCCCACCGCTTCCCTTCCCACCTTCCTGACTGCCCCATGTACACCAAGAATTTCGTCAACCCGTGCCCCGACTGGGCCACGGCTTTGCTCAACGGCTTCAGCCAGGTTCTGCTGCTGCGCAATCCTTTTTGCGGCCTGTGCTGCCTGCTGGCCCTTCTGCTGACCGCCCCGAACCTGGTCGGCGGTGCCCTGCTCGGCGCCCTGGCCGGGTTGCTCACCGCCCAGCGCCGCGGTTATGAGCGCGCCGACCGCCAGGCCGGGCTGTACAGCTACAACGGTGTGCTGATCGGTATCCTGATCGCCGCCCTGCTACCCTGGTCGGCCATCGTGCCGCCACTGATCATCGCCGCCGGTGGTCTTTCCAGCATCCTCACACACCAATGGCGCAAACGCGGCGGCAAACTGCTCGTCGCCTATACCGCACCCTTCGTGCTGCTCGGCTGGGGCACCTTGCTGATGACAGAACCGATGCCCGCCTTGTTCACCGAAGCCAACCCGCTGTACGCCCTGCTGCGTGGCGTGGGCCAGATCTTCCTGCTGGACAATCCGTTGGCCGGCCTGTTGATCGTCATCGGCATGCTCGTGGCCAACCCCTACGCCGCGCTCTGGGCTTTGCTGGGATCGGCCATCGGCGGTGGTGTCGCGTTGCTGGCAGGCGAAGCCCAGGCGGCCTGGATGGGGCTGTACGGCTTCAACGCTGCGCTCGCCGCGCTGGCCTTCAGCCGTCAGGGCGAGCGCTTCTGGGTGACCTTGCTGGCCATTGCCCTGGCTTTGCTGTTGCAACCTTTGTTCAACCAGATGCCGATCGCCGGCCTGACCGCGCCCTTCGTCACCGCCTGCTGGTTGATGCATGTGGGCAGTCATTTGCTGCAACTGAGCCAACGTCGCAACGTCGATCGCTTGCACAGCTAAATCGCAGCCCCTAGGCTCTGCCCATCGCACAAGGGAACGAGCCCATGGAAAACCCTGCGAGCCTGCGCGAGCGGCTCTACGTCATCGTCTTCCAGACCGACACCGTCGCCGGCCGGCGCTTCGACAAGATCCTGCTCTTGATCATTCTCGCCAGCCTGGTGACGGTGATCCTCGACAGCATCGACGAGGTCCATCAGGGCTATGCCGGCATGCTGGCCATGATCGAATGGGGCTTCACGGCGATCTTCCTGGTGGAGTACCTGGCCCGGCTGTACTGCTCGCCCAAGCCTCTGCGCTACGCCTTCAGCTTCTACGGACTGGTCGATCTGCTGGCGATCGTGCCGGGGATCATCGCCCTATACTACAGCGACGCCCAATACCTGCTGATCGTGCGGGTCATCCGGATGCTGCGGATCTTCCGCGTGCTCAAGCTCAGTCCCTACCTCAAGCAGGCTCATTACCTGCTGGCGGCGCTGCAAGGCAGCAAGCAGAAGATCATCGTCTTTCTGGTGAGCGTCTCCACCCTGGTGACGGTGTTCGGCACACTGATGTATGTCGTCGAAGGCCCTGAGCACGGGTTCACCAGTATTCCCAAAGGCATCTACTGGGCCATCGTCACCCTCACCACGGTGGGCTTTGGCGACATCGTGCCCAAGACTCCGCTGGGCCAGGTACTGTCGTCGCTGGTGATGATCACCGGTTACTCGATCATTGCGGTGCCCACCGGCATTTTCACCGCCGAGCTGGCCAACGCCTTGCGCGGCGAACAGCTGCAACACGACTGCCCCACCTGCCGCAAGCACACCCACGAGCATGGCGCTGCATTCTGCTCACGCTGCGGCAATGCACTGTTCCCGAAAAACGAATAAGCAAAGAGCCATTTGGTCTTTAAGGCCTCAAGAACCAAAGGTTATAGTCGCTGGCAAATTGCCAAACATTTGAACCAGAACAAGGATAGCTTCGTGAAAAAGCTCTTCACCGCCTCGCTGCTCGCCGCAGGACTCGCCTTGGGCAACCTGGCCCAGGCCGCTCCCACCCTGCTGAACGTTTCCTATGACGTGATGCGTGACTTCTACAAGGACTACAACCAAGCGTTCCAAAAGCACTGGGAAGCCGAGCACAACGAGAAGGTCAACGTACAGATGTCCTTCGGCGGCTCGAGCAAGCAGGCGCGGGCAGTGATCGATGGTCTGCCGGCCGATGTCATCACCATGAACATGGCCACAGACATCAACGCCCTGGCCGACAACGGCAAGCTGGTGCCGGACAACTGGGTTTCGCGCTTGCCGAACAACAGCGCGCCCTTCACCTCCGCCACCGTGTTCATCGTGCGCAAAGGCAACCCGAAGGCCCTGAAGGATTGGCCCGACCTGCTCAAGGACGGCGTGCAGGTGATCGTACCCAATCCCAAGACCTCGGGTAATGGCCGCTACACCTACCTCTCCGCCTGGGGCTATGTGCTCAAGCAGGGCGGCGACGAAGCCAAGGCACGCGACTTCGTCGGCAAGCTGTTCAAGCAGGCTCCGGTGCTCGATACCGGTGGCCGCGCCGCTACCACCACCTTCATGACCAACCAGATCGGCGATGTGCTGGTGACGTTCGAGAACGAAGCCGAGATGATCGCCCGCGAGTTCGGCCGCGACCAGTTCGAAGTGGTCTACCCGAGCGTGTCGGCCGAAGCCGAACCGCCGGTGAGCGTGGTCGACAAAGTCGTCGAGCGCAAGAAGTCACGCGCCGTAGCCGAGGAGTACCTCAAGTACCTGTGGTCGCCGGCGGCCCAGGAGATCGCTGCGCAGAACTACCTGCGTCCGCGTGATGCCACTGTCCTGGCCAAATACACCGACCGCTTCCCGAAAGTCGACTTCCTGTCGGTGGAGAAGACCTTCGGTGACTGGCGCACCGTGCAGAAGACCCACTTCAACGACGGCGGCGTGTTCGACCAGATCTACACCAGCAATTAAGCGAAAAAGGGGGCCTGGAGCCCCCTTTTTCATGGTGTGGTTTGCGCGACAAAGGATCGGCGCAGCTTGCTTCAGGCCTGACGGAACACCAGCGCCTTCAGTCCACCTTCCGGATCCGCATCCGGAAACTCCGGCGGGTTGTCCAGCCGCTCGACGAATGCCAGCCCTGGCGCATGCTCGGCCATGCCCTCGATCAAGAAACCCGGCCCGATGCCTGGATCATTGACACAGGCCAGCACCGTTCCCCCTTCCGTCAACAACTCTGGCAAGCGTCGCAGGATCTTGGCGTAGTCCTGGGTCAGTACGAAACTGCCTTTCTGGAAGGTGGGCGGATCGATGATGATCAGGTCATAGGGCCCGTACTTGCGCACCTTGCCCCAGGATTTGAACAACTCATGGCCCAGGTACGCGACGCGGGATGAGTCATGATCATTGAGCCGGTGGTTCTCCCGTCCCCGGGACAACGCGGCCTTGGCCATGTCCAGGTTGACCACCTGCTGCGCACCGCCGGCGATCGCCGCCACCGAGAACCCACAGGTGTAGGCGAACAGGTTGAGCACTCGCTTGCCCGCGGCCTGCTGGCGCACCCAGCGACGGCCATAGCGCATGTCCAGGAACAGTCCGTTGTTCTGGCGCACCCCTAGGTCGAGCAGGTATTTGAGCCCGTCTTCCACCACCACCCGTTGCTGGCAAGGCTCGCCCAGCAGCCATTGGCCAGGGCTCTCGGGCAGGTAGCGGTGCTGGATGAGGATGGCCTGGCCAGTCCATTGCGGGCGCTCGGCGAGGCTGCGCAGCATCGCTTGCAGTTCTGCCAGCTGGCCCTCGGGCGGCTCACGGAACAACGCCACCAGCAGCACGCCTTCCAACCAATCGACCGTGATCTGCTCAAGCCCCGGCCAGCAGCGGCCACGACCATGGAATAGGCGGCGGGTCTCTTGCGGGGCGGGGTCGAGGGCGGCGAGCAAGTGCTGCTCGAGGGTAGGGATCGGCGAGGTCATGATCGGGTCGCAAGCAAAAAGAAGGCATTCTACCTAATAGCGCTCGCTTGGGCTTTTGAGGCTGCTACGCGGCCCAACGCAGGCGTTGCTAGGAGCAGCCTTGTTTCGCGGGGGGCGCAAAGCGCCCCCGGTGGTTCAGGAGCCTTCGATCATTGGCCCTTCAGCGCGACCCTGCCCGAGCGGAACCACCACCCCTGCTGCATCCCTGCTGCAGCCAGCAAAATCGCCGCCACACCCAGCCACTGCAGCGGCGCCAGACGATGATCGAAGGCCACCCAGTCGACCAGGATCGCCGCGATCGGGTAGATGAACGACAACGCGCCGGTCAGGGCGGTAGGCAGGCGCTGGATAGCGCTGTACAGCAACACGTACATCACGCCGGTGTGCACGACTCCCAGCGTCAGCAGGCTGGCCAGTGCCGACGTCTCAACGGGTAGCCCCTCACCGCCGACCCACGGCGCCAGCAACAGGATGCCCGTGGTCACCTGAATCAGCGCGATCAGGTGCGGCGGCGTACCGCTCAGGCGCTTGATGATCAAAGCGGCCACGGCATAGAGAAAGGCCGCGCCCAAAGCCAGGACGATGCCCAGCAGATAGTCGCCCGCCCCACCCTGGCCGTTGCCATGGGCGCTGACGATGGCCAGCATGCCGAGGAAGGCCAGGCTCAACCAGGTCATTTTGGGTAGGGTGATCTTTTCATCCAGGAACAACGCTGCCAGCCCGACCAGCATGAACGGCTGCACGTTGTAGACCGCCGTACCAATGGCGATCGAAGCCTTGGAGTAGGAGGCGAACAGCAGCACCCAGTTGCCCACGATAGCCACGCCACTGGCCACCGCCAGCAGGAAGGTAGCGCGAGTCAACACACCGGGTTTGAGAAAGCCCATGGCAGCGCAGATCAGCAACAGGGTGACGGCGCCGAACACGCAGCGCCAGAACACCACTTCCAGCACCGGTTGACCGGACACCAGCACGAACCAACCGATGGTCCCGGAAATCAGCATGGCGGCGACCATTTCCAGCGAGCCGCGGCGCAACGAATTGTCCATCTCACACCTCCTGTCGAACATGGCCACAGTATGCCCAGTGCCCTAGCGTGCCATCCAGCGGATTAAAAAGGCGATTTCGTCATCTTGCCTTTACTATCAAGGCAGAAAACAAAAAACGCCTAACGAGGTACCCATGACCGATGACATCGACCAACTGCTGATCAATGCGCTGATGGAAGATTCCCGCCGCTCGCTCAAGGCCCTGGCCCAGGTCAGTGGCCTGTCGGCCCCCAGTGTCAGCGAACGCCTGCGGCGCCTGGAGGAGCGTGGTGTACTGCGCGGCTACACCGTCGAGGTGGATCCGCGCAGCTTCGGCTACCAGTTGCAAGCCATCGTACGGATCCGCCCGCTGCCGGGTCAGTTGCAGGAGGTGGAGCGGCAGATCATTGCCATCCCCGAGTTCACCGAGTGCGACAAGGTCACCGGGGAAGACTGCTTCATCGCACGCTTGCACGTGAGGTCAATGGAGCAACTCGATACGCTGCTCGATCGCATCAATGTGCTGGCGGAAACCAATACCGCGATCATCAAGAAAACCCCGGTTAAACGCCGACTGCCGCCAATGGCTTGAATTGGGATTTACGAAAAGCGTTATTGACATTTATCGATCGATAATTTGTACACAAGAATGTCACCTAAAGTGTCATTTTTGTGTGCACTTTTGTCCGTCATCCACTCACTCCCCTACACACTTCCCACCTAAAAATCTGACCAATCGATCAACTAACAGCGACGATGAGAAATAAAACCTGTTCAATTGGTCAACATATATTGCGCTTAATTCATCGACTTAACTTTCAGCGGGTTAAGTTGCAAAAGGCCATACCCGTAAAGTTGGTTTTTACCTGGCATGGAACTCGCTTTTGTGTGCCTATGTTTTGTATACAAACCAGACAAAACATACATACAAGAACTCGCAGCGCCTGCCTTACACAACAGGCCGTTGCGCCCAGAACCCAGTGATGCCAACGCTGCACCGACGAGATGGCGAGCCCGTGCGCTGCCCGCTCATCGCAGTCCACGCGCATCAGGAGCCTGACGCATGAGTACCAGCCTCAACCTAGCCCCTGAACTATCCGTTGCCAGCACCGCCTCCCCCTCTCTTCCATTGAATGGCCATTCGCCGGCGCTTGAACTCAGCCCGCGCCTGCATAACAGAGACCTCGCCCCTACTCGTATCGAGGGCCGTCGCTGGGGCCGCTACAGCATCTTCGCGCTTTGGACCAATGATGTGCACAACATCGCCAACTATTCCTTTGCCATGGGATTGTTCGCCCTCGGCCTGGGCGGCTGGCAGATTCTTCTGTCCCTGGCGATCGGCGCAGCGCTGGTGTACTTCTTCATGAACTTGTCCGGGTACATGGGACAGAAAACCGGCGTACCCTTTCCGGTGATCAGTCGTATCGCCTTCGGCATCCACGGCGCGCAGATACCGGCGCTGATCCGGGCGGTGATCGCCATCGCCTGGTTCGGCATCCAGACCTACTTGGCGTCCGTCGTGTTGCGCGTACTGCTCACTGCCGTGTGGCCGCAGCTGGCGGCCTACGACGATAACAGCCTTCTTGGCCTGTCGAGCCTGGGCTGGGTGTGCTTCGTGGCGATCTGGCTGGTGCAACTGGTGATCCTTGCCTACGGCATGGAGATGGTGCGCCGCTACGAGGCCTTCGCAGGCCCGGTGATCCTCTTGACCGTGGCGAGCCTTGCCGGGTGGATGTACTTCCAGGCCGATGCCCGCATCGCCTGGTCGGTGGCCGAACCGCTGACCGGTTATGAGATGTGGCGCAACATCTTTGCCGGCGGCGCGCTATGGCTGGCCATCTACGGCACGCTGGTGCTGAACTTCTGCGACTTCGCTCGTTCCTCGCCATGCCGCAAGACCATCCGTGTGGGCAATTTCTGGGGCCTACCGGTCAATATCCTGGTGTTCGCCACCATCACCGCGGTGCTGTGCGGCGCACAGTTCCAGATCAACGGCCAGGTCATCGACAGCCCCACCCAGATCGTCGCCTCCATCCCCAGCACAGCTTTCCTGGTTCTCGGCTGCCTGGCCTTCCTGATCGTCACCGTGGCGGTGAACATCATGGCCAATTTCGTCGCCCCGGCCTTCGTGCTGAGCAACCTGGCGCCACGCCATCTGAACTTCCGCCGCGCCGGCTTGATCAGCGCCACCCTGGCGGTGCTGATCCTGCCTTGGAACCTCTACAACAGCCCGCTGGTGATCGTGTACTTCCTGTCAGGTCTGGGCGCCCTGCTCGGCCCCTTGTATGGCGTGATCATGGCGGACTACTGGCTGCTGCGAAAAGGCCAGGTCAATGTACCCGAGCTCTACAGCGAGAATCCCGCGGGGGCCTACTTCTACACGCGGGGCATCAACCTGCGCGCCGTCGCGGCCTTCCTGCCGGCAGCCCTGTTGGCCATCGTGCTGGCACTGGTGCCCCACTTCCACAGCGTCGCGCCGTTCTCCTGGCTGATCGGTGCCGGCACCGCAGCCACCCTCTACCTGCTGGTCGCCCCGCGCAACCGCCAGTACTTCGACGTCAGCGGTGAAGCCATCGCCGTCGACCACAGCAGCCATTGATAGGGAAATCTCCATGCGCATTCTGATTGCCAACGTCAACACCACCACCGCCATCACTGACGCCATCGCCGAGCAAGCTCGCAGTGTAGCCTCCCCAGGCACCGAAATCGTCGGCCTCACGCCTTGGTTCGGCGCGGAGTCCGTGGAAGGCAACTTCGAGAGCTATCTCGCCGCTATCGCCGTGATGGACCGGGTGCTCAATTTCGATCAACCCTACGATGCCGTGATCCAGGCCGGCTATGGCGAGCATGGCCGCGAAGGCCTGCAGGAACTGCTCGACGTACCGGTCGTGGACATCACCGACGCCGCCGCCAGCACCGCCATGTACCTGGGCCACAAATATTCGGTGGTCACCACCCTGGACCGCACCGTGCCGCTGATCGAGGACCGCCTCAAGCTCTCCGGGCTGTACGACCGCTGCGCCTCGGTACGCGCCAGTGGCCTTGCCGTGCTGGACCTGGAAGCCGACCCGCAGCGTGCCGTGCAAGCGATCGTCGAACAGGCCGAACGCGCCGTGCGTGAAGACAAAGCCGAGGTGATCTGCCTGGGCTGCGGCGGCATGGCCGGGCTCGATGAACAGATCCGTCAACGTACGGGGGTACCGGTAGTAGATGGGGTCAGTGCAGCGGTGAGCATCGCCGAATCCCTGGTGAGGCTGGGCTTGAGCACCTCGAAAGTACGCACTTATGCGACACCCCGAGCGAAGAAAGTCGTGGGTTGGCCGATGATGTTCGGACGTTAAGCCGTCACTGGACGGCTGTCGCTTCCACACCTGCGCCATTGCAAGTGTGGAAGCGAGCTTGGGCATTACCGACCAGCAAAGGTGGATTCCAGCCGGCCAGGCACATCACTTCATGTGCTGATCTCGACGCCAGAAAAGACACATCCCCATGATCATTGCAAAAATCTTGCATAGCATGAGGTCAATGCCGCAAAACGTCTCGAGATGTGTATAGAAGAGGCTGGCCAGCCCTCCCATGAATACGGCGACGCCCAACCATTTGCGCAATCTGGGCGCTTTTAGCCGCTGGTCGATGAAGAACGCCGCCACGAACATCGATACAAGAGAAAATGCATTTTCGTGCATTGGAGGCTCAATGCTTGAGGATCATTGAGGTGGACAACTGCCGAGGCCCGAGACCGCCGTGAACGCTGGCATCGATACCAATCAATCTGTCTCCCACGTGATAGTGCCGCAACCGTTCAGCGACAATAGCGGGGACATTGATTTTGGCTGCCACAGCGGTCCGCTGACGTCGGGCTGTGCCCGGGATCAAGCTGGTTAACGTCCAGCGCTGAGCATTGAGTGCATCGCATTGATCACGGTTCAGAGGCTTTGAAATCGAAACTTTCAGAAGGCAGGGACGTTCCCTTGCCTGCATACGGTCATAGACCTTTATTACTCTTTCGATGATGCGATCGTTTACCTGTCGTGCCACGTCGAAGTAAAGCGCCCCGAATTGAGAACGTCGCATCACCTCAAACTCCAGAACGTCAAAGACCACACCCCGATAGCCGATCATTTGATGAATGTTCGTGAATTGCATGTGCCCACCTTAGCGTTCAAAGTCATCGCTCGAACGCAGAAGGTGCCTTGCCGGTGGAGCGAGCAATACCCGTCGTTTCGTTGTTTACCGGATGACTTTTCCTCACCTGCAACGCGGGTAAGACGCGGATGACTCAGTCATCGCGCGTCAATACTTCCAGCAACTCGATTTCGAACGTCAAGTCCGAATGGGGCGGGATCGAGCCCACGTTGCGCTCGCCATAACCCAGGTGCGCCGGCACTATCAGCTTGCGCTTGCCGCCGACACGCATGCCCATCAGGCCCTGGTCCCAGCCTTTGATGACGCGGCCGGTGCCAATAACGCACTGGAACGGCTTACCCCGCGTCCAGGAGGAGTCGAACTCGCTGCCATCGGCCAGCCAGCCGGTGTACTGGGTGGTGATCAGCGCGCCCTTGACCACAGCCTTGCCGTCGCCTTCCTGGATATCGATGATTTGCAGTTCGCTGCTCATGGCGGTTTCCTTGAAGCGGATTTGTGGCCGCCCTTTTCTCAGGAATGTGCCACTTTGGCAAGGCTTGATGCGCTAGCCAAGTTGCTCGAATGCCTCCTGGCCGGTCAATTCCTTGGTCTGGTTGGCGAAGCAGTACCAGGCGGGTTTCTGCTCGATGAAAATCTGCAAGTCGAAAGCCCAGGCTTCTTCGCCGTCCAACAGGCCTACCGGGATGGCATAGAAATCGTTGGCTTTGAGGCGGTAGTACAGATGTGTGCCGCACCGGCCACAAAAACCACGCTGGGCCCAGTCGGAAGAGTCGTAGACGCTTGGCGTGCGGCCTTCGATCGTTGGAGGGTGGCTGCAATGGACGACCAGTAGCGGGCCGCCGGTCCACTTGCGGCACATGCTGCAGTGGCAGGCGCTGATGTGGGTGTTGTCGACGGTCACTTTCAGGTGGGTTTCGCCGCAGAGGCAGGTGCCTTGTTTTTCCAGGGTCATGGTGAGGCTCCTTGCATTTGGGACTGGGAAGTATAGGTGGTGATTCTATTTGGGCTTGGGCTTTCAGGCTGTGTGAATATCCGGGTTTGGTGGGGGCGCCACCGGCGCTTTTCGCCTTTACGGCGACCTACTTTTGCTCTTGGGCAAAAGTAGGCAAAA